>CBDBCW010000001.1:0-22278 GCA_965203425.1 Limisphaerales bacterium
TCTTCCGCAGTCCAAACGAAAGCAGAACCAGATTGAAGTTCTGGGCAGACAACATCCCCAAGCAGTGGAATAATTTCTGGATGGGGCAACTCAAAGAACTTCCGGGCGATGCGCTCCAAGAAATCCCCGTTCCAACCGCAGATAACGACTTGGAGCTCAACCTCACCATCGTCAAAATTCCGGGCGTCGATCAATGGCGAGTGGAATGGACACAACGAACTCGTGAAGACGAGTTCGTTGAATTTCTGACAGTTTACTATCAGCAGAACGGAAACCGCACACTCACCAACCGTGACGCCATCCCGATGAATCTGGGGCAAGCCAACATCCTCGCCTACTCCTTCATTGCGCTCGTCACCACGACAGTAGATTCCCGCTCCGCATCCGCCCGCTTCGGGCGGATTTACGCACTGAAACGCAACATCAACTACAATAGGAAACCCAATCTCGAATAAAAAAAAAATTGAAAAAAAATGAAAAAAAAATTTGACAAACGCAGAAAAACGAGATATTGTGCATCCAGTGATTGGATGCGAAAGCCATCTCGGGGTAAAACATCCACAGAAATGCGGGGACAAAACCGAGTTCAAAGGGGCAAGTAGCAGTGGCAGGGGGATTCTAGACCAAACCCGCAATCACGAAAACGCCGGTGAACACGCATTGCGCCTAGTAGCCGGCGATTTTTTTGCAACGGAAACTAAAACTGGCACGCATTGTGCTATCTAACATACGTAATGAAAATAACTTACTCGTCACTCATCAACAACCTCTCCGGCCGCAACGGCGGCGTCGTCTTCAGCCGATGGCAAGGAGTCAAAGTCGGCCGAGTTTTCACTCCGCCAACGCAACCACGAACGAGCAACCAAGTCGGCCATCGAAACTTATTTCGCTGGCTCAATCGGATGTACAAACTCGTCTCGCTCGATTGGCAGCTCGAGAGTTGGAAGCGAGCCGCTGAAGGCCGTCCTGGAATTGCCCGAAATTTCTTTATGGCCGAAAACCTCCGCAACATCGGCCAAGAAACAAACGATCAATCCTACACGCCATTCTACATCCAAACCGAACCATCATCGCAGTGGGTAGCAGCGGCCGCCGCCGGCGCATCCGGACAAATCAACCTGACTTGGACAACGGCTCCACAACCCAGCACAACTGGACGTGCGCTCTCCCAAGTCGTCGCCGTCGCATGGTCTGCGGCCGCACCCCGCCAAGCTTCGCCCACCGCATTCCAAGCCGCCGCCAGCAACAGTGGTTCGGGCGGCACGCTGAACATCACCGGACTGACGGCGGGCGACTACTCCGTCATCATCGTCGCCGCATTTGGCAACACCGAATCCGCCACCGCAATTACCTCGGTGCTATCCACACCAACAGCGCGACTGACCGCCACCGTAACCTAAATGCATGCACGAAAACGGAAGCAGATCAACCCGTTTGGTGAGCTGGGCAAAAAAGCACAAAACCAAACTGCTAATCCTTGCCATACTCACGGCTTTGCACATTATTTTTGGCATTTCAATCGCCACCGAATTCTCCGTACTAGAACTATTCCTCTAACATGAACGAAAAGAAGACCATACACAAAATCCTAGAAGCACAACTGCACAATCTCCAAACATACATGGAGAGCCTAGAAGAACATGCGCCCGAAATCGTGGAAGATCTGAAAGACATCTACCACGACATAATAGACATCCGCAACAAGCTAATCAAAAAAAGCAAGGATGACTAGCACCGCCGTCTTTAGTTAGAATGTGTCTGCTCTTCTGGGGCACTTTTCGGCAGGCTTGCGGCGCGTCAACGATCCAGAGCCGCAAAAAAAAAGAAATCCGAAAGAAAGTTAGTGCAAGCCTGCCGAAACGAGACGCACCCCTGAAGGCAGACACGACTTAGCACGACGGCGGTTCAAACGGCGCTCACGGCTCCACGGTCGCGCTTTTGCTCCAGCGTCTCCACATCCCGGTTGCGCACCACCCACTCAACACGGCGGTTTTTGCTCCAGCGTCTCCACATCCCGGTTGCGCACCACCCACTCAACACGGCGGTTATTCCCCCAGCCGAGTTGATTTTTCAAACCTCCAGTTTCCCCCAGCCAAAGTCGAACCCGTGAAAAAAAAGTGGTAGAGGTTACATGCCCACTATTGACACTGACGCGATGATGGAGTAGATTTCGACCACTTCTCACTCCGCAGATGGTGAGAAGTGAACAGACAAAGAGCCAAAAAAAAGCCCCAGTGGATTGTGTCCACTGGGGCACTCTGGTCGCGATTAGCCAAGAAACAAGTTCGTCAACTTCGCCACATCCTTTACATCTATCTCCATTTTGCTCCGGCGCAAAATCGCCAGAGCCAGATCTAGCGCATCTTCACGCCGCAGCACAACATGCACCTTCCCCGCAGGACGATCTGGCGAGGAACAAACTATCGACAGCCCGCGACCATCCGAGACTTCCTCCACATAGATGTGGACACGCTCTTTCTGTTTGACATCGCCTTTCGGCATCAGCCGAAAGGTGATGAGATTTGCGGCGCAGACCGGCCGCAGTAGTTTTCCTGATTTGGTAATACTCATAACTCCATCACAATACCACAAATCCGACAAAAGTCAAGCTAAAAGTGTGAGAGGCAGCATTTTTTTTTCGGGCCACGATCACATCACACTCTCAGCGCACGGTGAGAGGTAGAGCCTCTCACCATCCACCGCAGTCCACATCGAGAGTGGAGCAATGTATCACCAATGTATCACATGTGGCTAGTTTTCTCAACATCGTATCAACATCTAGTGTTGAGAAAGAAAACTAGTGACACACAGTACATGTCACTAGTTTTGAGCAAGAAAACTAGCCATGGGAATGCTGAACCCAACCGCGGCACAGCAACCGTGAGCCCAACCGCGGCACAGCGGCCGCAACCGCCGACACTCACCTCTCTCTCTCTCTCTCTCGTCGTCGGTAATCACGCACTTTTCGGCTCTGTCTGGCATTTTTCCCCCCCGCCATACGCAATTAGCATTTGCAACGAGTGTTTGACGGCTAGTTTTCCTATCTCTGAAATGCGGCTTTTGCTAATGGTTTTTCCGCTTGTTTTCCCTAATGAAGTTCCGCTTGTTTTTCCTATGAAAAAGTCTTGTTTTTCTTATATGGAACTGGACGGGAAGAAATTGTAGTCCAGTCCCATATTTAACAGAAAAACTAACGACTTTTTCATTTAACGGAAAAACGAACCGCTCCACTTCATTTCAACGGGAAACTAACGCTCCAAAACCAAAAGCAAAAGAAGCGCATTTCAGAGATTCGACGGAAAATCTACGCAGTCAAAAACTCGGCAAATGAGGTGCTGAACAGCACTCGCAAGCTCGCGCTGAGTGCGAATGGCGGGGGGGAAAAATGAAACGACAGAGCCGAAAAGTGCGTGATTACTGGTTGCCGTTGCTTTGCCAGGGAGATATTATAGGCAAAGCCTGCAACCATGTCCGACGACGAGAGAGAGAGAGAGAGAGGTGAGTGTCGGCGGTTGCGGCCGCTGTGCCGCGGTTGGGCTCACGGTTGCTGTGCCGCGGTTGGGTTCAGCATTCCCATGGCTAGTTTTCTTGCTCAAAACTAGTGACATGTACTGTGTGTCACTAGTTTTCTTTCTCAACACTAGATGTTGATACGATGTTGAGAAAACTAGCCACATGTGATACATTGGTGATACATTGCTCCACTCTCGATGTGGACTGCGGTGGATGGTGAGAGGCTCTACCTCTCACCGTGCGCTGAGAGTGTGATGTGATCGTGGCCCGAAAAAAAAATGCTGCCTCTCACACTTTTAGCTTGACTTTTGTCGGATTTGTGGTATTGTGATGGAGTTATGAGTATTACCAAATCAGGAAAACTACTGCGGCCGGTCTGCGCCGCAAATCTCATCACCTTTCGGCTGATGCCGAAAGGCGATGTCAAACAGAAAGAGCGTGTCCACATCTATGTGGAGGAAGTCTCGGATGGTCGCGGGCTGTCGATAGTTTGTTCCTCGCCAGATCGTCCTGCGGGGAAGGTGCATGTTGTGCTGCGGCGTGAAGATGCGCTAGATCTGGCTCTGGCGATTTTGCGCCGGAGCAAAATGGAGATAGATGTAAAGGATGTGGCGAAGTTGACGAACTTGTTTCTTGGCTAATCGCGACCAGAGTGCCCCAGTGGACACAATCCACTGGGGCTTTTTTTTGGCTCTTTGTCTGTTCACTTCTCACCATCTGCGGAGTGAGAAGTGGTCGAAATCTACTCCATCATCGCGTCAGTGTCAATAGTGGGCATGTAACCTCTACCACTTTTTTTTCACGGGTTCGACTTTGGCTGGGGGAAACTGGAGGTTTGAAAAATCAACTCGGCTGGGGGAATAACCGCCGTGTTGAGTGGGTGGTGCGCAACCGGGATGTGGAGACGCTGGAGCAAAAACCGCCGTGTTGAGTGGGTGGTGCGCAACCGGGATGTGGAGACGCTGGAGCAAAAGCGCGACCGTGGAGCCGTGAGCGCCGTTTGAACCGCCGTCGTGCTAAGTCGTGTCTGCCTTCAGGGGTGCGTCTCGTTTCGTGCGCTTGCGTGAGCAAAAGCCCAAGAAAACTCCGCCGGCACATCCGCTTGCGCTTTTCGGCGTCGCAAACCAAGAGCGCGTCGAGAAGATTAGTGCCCTCCCACGTTCCTCCAGCCAAGCTCGTGAGCTGGCGCCGTACAATTAGAGATCGTTTCGCTTATCTAATGACACCAGACACAACTAAGTCAGTGCCGGCGCTTCGCTTGAGTGCGCCTTTCCTGATCTTTCCAGTCTTCCCTTTCATCTAAATATCACCTGTCCACTAAATATCATTCCACATTTGAACATTCGGCGCCCAAGTGCTCGCGCCGTCAGTAACAAAAAAATATCCCCCTCGCCCGCCATCATGTCCCGCCCGCATCCCGCATCAGCATCGTCGGCCGGCGCGCGCCGCAAGAGAGCCGGCCACCTGTGAGGCCCGCGCGCGAGCCTGTGCCGAACACTACGCACCGCACTAGCGCGATTATAGCACGGCTGCGCGGGAATGCGGGCGCACCCCCTACGCCCCCTGCGCCCGCGCCCGCGCTGTTCCGCCGTGCTAGCGCCGAGTCGTGCGGTGGCTTGTGTCGGCTTTGGCTTGGGCGCGCTGGCAGCTCTGGTGGCTGTCGGCTTGCGGTTGGCGCGCGATGCCGTGCGTCGTGCTGTTGCGGCGGTGGCGGCGTTCGTGGCGGTTTCGTCGTCGGCGGCGGGGGTGGTTGGCGCCTCCGGGTCGGTTGGCTTGGCTGGTGGGTTGCGGGTTGTTCTGGCTGGTTCGGTTGGCTTTCTTGGCGGCGGCGGTGGCGGCGGTGGTGGCGGCGGTGGGGGGATGAGTTGGGGGGATGAGTTGGGGGGGAGTCGGGGGGGAGTTGGAGGAAAATGAGCGGAAGCCAAAGGCTCGATCGACAATACGCCAAACCTGAAAAAAGACGCAAAAAAAATTTGACTCCCGCTCAAAGAGTGTTATGAGTACTCCTGGCTCTTTTAATAAGATATCTGCACACTCATGTCAAGCTATGAATAGAAAAAAGATTGGGGAACAACTCAAGAAGACGAATCGCCGCGTCTGGAAGCTTCGCATCATCCAACACATCACTCGGCGGGGGACATGTTGGGAGAGCATGCCCAACATCGCCCGATGCTTGCGCATCGGGAAAAAACGACTAACGAAGTATTTATCCGAACTGCGCGCGGCGGGCAAAATCCAGACCACCTACCGAGTCCGAACAACCCACATCCACGAGGTGCGCTGGCGCGCCCAAATCCCATATCCAAGCCAGCTAGATGACGCCGGCTTCCCACCGAAACAGGCCAACGCCCTCACGGCATTATTCAGCTACAACGAAATCGCGATGGCGGACATCGCAAAAATCACACTCTGCTCGCCAAACACAGCGAGGCGCGCCGTTTGGCGCGCCGTCAAGCTCGGCCTCCTGCGAGTCCACGAAAATCCAGGATTCATGCACAATTTTTCGTGGCTCGGATCCGTTATCCGTTGCTTGGGCAAGAGGGCTCCCAAACGTTACTACCGACCCCTATCAAAACTCCACCAAGTAAAGCACGTAAGTGGCACCAAAGCACCGAGTGGGGAAAAAATTAGCGAAACCGCAAGCGGTTTCGGGGTTTTGGCTCTAACGGACGACGACATACCAACCTAGCGACTGCCCTCCCATTTGCAGAAATCCAGAACAAACAATGAACAGAGCCAAAAAATACCAGAAATATAGCTTGACAAAGCCAAAATATGTGGTAGAGTAGTGGCATATGAGTACGACAGAGTTATTTCAGCCCGCAGAAGTAGAAAACGCACTGATCGAGGCGCACTACACATGCCGGCAGGTAGTGTGTGAGCGCGAAGAACAAGACGAACACGACGAAAACCTCGTCAACATCTTCCATCACCACGAAACTCGGCGATTCTTGCCGAAAATTCCGCAACACATAATCGAGAATCAACATTGCAGCCAGTGCGGCGAAAAAATGCATCTCGACCACCAAGAATACATCCATGGCAATCGTTGAATATGGAGATTTAGTCCGCAACATCAGCGGGAACTTCGGCGGCTCAAACGGCTATCGCCGTTTGGGCAAAACCATCATTCGCCGCAGACGCGGGCCAGTCAGCGGCGAAACCCCAGCCCAACGCCGCCAGCGCAACGCCGCCCGATACATCTCCATCGCGCTGACGACAGGACCCCCATCGCTCAAGACCGCATACAAATTGATACAAAGCGGCCGTCCTAGCGGACGGCGCGCCGAAAAACGCTATCGAGATAGCAGTTGGTACGCCAACTTCTACTCCGTCATACGACGAAGTATGAACACCGAACCCCAACGCACCGAAACCAGAAGAGGATTCGGCATCGGATTCGGAACAATCACACTCCACCGAGAACCAGTCCTCAACGACTACATCACGTGGACGGGCCGAGACACTGACCGAGACGCAATCGTCATCCTCGCGTACACGCAGTGGCTAGAAAATGGAGCATGGGACGTTACTACAGTAGCAAATCTAGACTTCAATCGTGGATCGTACACTCTCGGCGTCTTGCCGACCGTCATCCGACTCTGGACAACGAACAGAAACTCCCCACAATACACCAATTTCGGCGACTGCTTCGTCTTCGGAAACAAAATCGACCTCAACATAAAACCGTATCTGTGAAAGCAAAAAAGAAAAAACTAAAAGTCATCTGCGAAACCGCAGATGACCACCGAAAATTGAAACTCGCCATCAAAGAGGCCAAAAAACTATGGCAATCGCTCAGCAGTCAGAATTAATAGCGCACATCAGAGGATCCATCGGCAATCAAACATTCCGATTTCGCAACGGAGTCCAAATCGTCCAGCGCCGCTCATCTCCCGGCACGCACAACACGCCAGCGGCGCGCGCCTCCAAAAATAATTTTTCATACAACGCCGGATTAATCTTCCGCAGTCCAAACGAAAGCAGAACCAGATTGAAGTTCTGGGCAGACAACATCCCCAAGCAGTGGAATAATTTCTGGATGGGGCAACTCAAAGAACTTCCGGGCGATGCGCTCCAAGAAATCCCCGTTCCAACCGCAGATAACGACTTGGAGCTCAACCTCACCATCGTCAAAATTCCGGGCGTCGATCAATGGCGAGTGGAATGGACACAACGAACTCGTGAAGACGAGTTCGTTGAATTTCTGACAGTTTACTATCAGCAGAACGGAAACCGCACACTCACCAACCGTGACGCCATCCCGATGAATCTGGGGCAAGCCAACATCCTCGCCTACTCCTTCATTGCGCTCGTCACCACGACAGTAGATTCCCGCTCCGCATCCGCCCGCTTCGGGCGGATTTACGCACTGAAACGCAACATCAACTACAATAGGAAACCCAATCTCGAATAAAAAAAAAATTGAAAAAAAATGAAAAAAAAATTTGACAAACGCAGAAAAACGAGATATTGTGCATCCAGTGATTGGATGCGAAAGCCATCTCGGGGTAAAACATCCACAGAAATGCGGGGACAAAACCGAGTTCAAAGGGGCAAGTAGCAGTGGCAGGGGGATTCTAGACCAAACCCGCAATCACGAAAACGCCGGTGAACACGCATTGCGCCTAGTAGCCGGCGATTTTTTTGCAACGGAAACTAAAACTGGCACGCATTGTGCTATCTAACATACGTAATGAAAATAACTTACTCGTCACTCATCAACAACCTCTCCGGCCGCAACGGCGGCGTCGTCTTCAGCCGATGGCAAGGAGTCAAAGTCGGCCGAGTTTTCACTCCGCCAACGCAACCACGAACGAGCAACCAAGTCGGCCATCGAAACTTATTTCGCTGGCTCAATCGGATGTACAAACTCGTCTCGCTCGATTGGCAGCTCGAGAGTTGGAAGCGAGCCGCTGAAGGCCGTCCTGGAATTGCCCGAAATTTCTTTATGGCCGAAAACCTCCGCAACATCGGCCAAGAAACAAACGATCAATCCTACACGCCATTCTACATCCAAACCGAACCATCATCGCAGTGGGTAGCAGCGGCCGCCGCCGGCGCATCCGGACAAATCAACCTGACTTGGACAACGGCTCCACAACCCAGCACAACTGGACGTGCGCTCTCCCAAGTCGTCGCCGTCGCATGGTCTGCGGCCGCACCCCGCCAAGCTTCGCCCACCGCATTCCAAGCCGCCGCCAGCAACAGTGGTTCGGGCGGCACGCTGAACATCACCGGACTGACGGCGGGCGACTACTCCGTCATCATCGTCGCCGCATTTGGCAACACCGAATCCGCCACCGCAATTACCTCGGTGCTATCCACACCAACAGCGCGACTGACCGCCACCGTAACCTAAATGCATGCACGAAAACGGAAGCAGATCAACCCGTTTGGTGAGCTGGGCAAAAAAGCACAAAACCAAACTGCTAATCCTTGCCATACTCACGGCTTTGCACATTATTTTTGGCATTTCAATCGCCACCGAATTCTCCGTACTAGAACTATTCCTCTAACATGAACGAAAAGAAGACCATACACAAAATCCTAGAAGCACAACTGCACAATCTCCAAACATACATGGAGAGCCTAGAAGAACATGCGCCCGAAATCGTGGAAGATCTGAAAGACATCTACCACGACATAATAGACATCCGCAACAAGCTAATCAAAAAAAGCAAGGATGACTAGCACCGCCGTCTTTAGTTAGAATGTGTCTGCTCTTCTGGGGCACTTTTCGGCAGGCTTGCGGCGCGTCAACGATCCAGAGCCGCAAAAAAAAAGAAATCCGAAAGAAAGTTAGTGCAAGCCTGCCGAAACGAGACGCACCCCTGAAGGCAGACACGACTTAGCACGACGGCGGTTCAAACGGCGCTCACGGCTCCACGGTCGCGCTTTTGCTCCAGCGTCTCCACATCCCGGTTGCGCACCACCCACTCAACACGGCGGTTTTTGCTCCAGCGTCTCCACATCCCGGTTGCGCACCACCCACTCAACACGGCGGTTATTCCCCCAGCCGAGTTGATTTTTCAAACCTCCAGTTTCCCCCAGCCAAAGTCGAACCCGTGAAAAAAAAGTGGTAGAGGTTACATGCCCACTATTGACACTGACGCGATGATGGAGTAGATTTCGACCACTTCTCACTCCGCAGATGGTGAGAAGTGAACAGACAAAGAGCCAAAAAAAAGCCCCAGTGGATTGTGTCCACTGGGGCACTCTGGTCGCGATTAGCCAAGAAACAAGTTCGTCAACTTCGCCACATCCTTTACATCTATCTCCATTTTGCTCCGGCGCAAAATCGCCAGAGCCAGATCTAGCGCATCTTCACGCCGCAGCACAACATGCACCTTCCCCGCAGGACGATCTGGCGAGGAACAAACTATCGACAGCCCGCGACCATCCGAGACTTCCTCCACATAGATGTGGACACGCTCTTTCTGTTTGACATCGCCTTTCGGCATCAGCCGAAAGGTGATGAGATTTGCGGCGCAGACCGGCCGCAGTAGTTTTCCTGATTTGGTAATACTCATAACTCCATCACAATACCACAAATCCGACAAAAGTCAAGCTAAAAGTGTGAGAGGCAGCATTTTTTTTTCGGGCCACGATCACATCACACTCTCAGCGCACGGTGAGAGGTAGAGCCTCTCACCATCCACCGCAGTCCACATCGAGAGTGGAGCAATGTATCACCAATGTATCACATGTGGCTAGTTTTCTCAACATCGTATCAACATCTAGTGTTGAGAAAGAAAACTAGTGACACACAGTACATGTCACTAGTTTTGAGCAAGAAAACTAGCCATGGGAATGCTGAACCCAACCGCGGCACAGCAACCGTGAGCCCAACCGCGGCACAGCGGCCGCAACCGCCGACACTCACCTCTCTCTCTCTCTCTCTCGTCGTCGGTAATCACGCACTTTTCGGCTCTGTCTGGCATTTTTCCCCCCCGCCATACGCAATTAGCATTTGCAACGAGTGTTTGACGGCTAGTTTTCCTATCTCTGAAATGCGGCTTTTGCTAATGGTTTTTCCGCTTGTTTTCCCTAATGAAGTTCCGCTTGTTTTTCCTATGAAAAAGTCTTGTTTTTCTTATATGGAACTGGACGGGAAGAAATTGTAGTCCAGTCCCATATTTAACAGAAAAACTAACGACTTTTTCATTTAACGGAAAAACGAACCGCTCCACTTCATTTCAACGGGAAACTAACGCTCCAAAACCAAAAGCAAAAGAAGCGCATTTCAGAGATTCGACGGAAAATCTACGCAGTCAAAAACTCGGCAAATGAGGTGCTGAACAGCACTCGCAAGCTCGCGCTGAGTGCGAATGGCGGGGGGGAAAAATGAAACGACAGAGCCGAAAAGTGCGTGATTACTGGTTGCCGTTGCTTTGCCAGGGAGATATTATAGGCAAAGCCTGCAACCATGTCCGACGACGAGAGAGAGAGAGAGAGAGGTGAGTGTCGGCGGTTGCGGCCGCTGTGCCGCGGTTGGGCTCACGGTTGCTGTGCCGCGGTTGGGTTCAGCATTCCCATGGCTAGTTTTCTTGCTCAAAACTAGTGACATGTACTGTGTGTCACTAGTTTTCTTTCTCAACACTAGATGTTGATACGATGTTGAGAAAACTAGCCACATGTGATACATTGGTGATACATTGCTCCACTCTCGATGTGGACTGCGGTGGATGGTGAGAGGCTCTACCTCTCACCGTGCGCTGAGAGTGTGATGTGATCGTGGCCCGAAAAAAAAATGCTGCCTCTCACACTTTTAGCTTGACTTTTGTCGGATTTGTGGTATTGTGATGGAGTTATGAGTATTACCAAATCAGGAAAACTACTGCGGCCGGTCTGCGCCGCAAATCTCATCACCTTTCGGCTGATGCCGAAAGGCGATGTCAAACAGAAAGAGCGTGTCCACATCTATGTGGAGGAAGTCTCGGATGGTCGCGGGCTGTCGATAGTTTGTTCCTCGCCAGATCGTCCTGCGGGGAAGGTGCATGTTGTGCTGCGGCGTGAAGATGCGCTAGATCTGGCTCTGGCGATTTTGCGCCGGAGCAAAATGGAGATAGATGTAAAGGATGTGGCGAAGTTGACGAACTTGTTTCTTGGCTAATCGCGACCAGAGTGCCCCAGTGGACACAATCCACTGGGGCTTTTTTTTGGCTCTTTGTCTGTTCACTTCTCACCATCTGCGGAGTGAGAAGTGGTCGAAATCTACTCCATCATCGCGTCAGTGTCAATAGTGGGCATGTAACCTCTACCACTTTTTTTTCACGGGTTCGACTTTGGCTGGGGGAAACTGGAGGTTTGAAAAATCAACTCGGCTGGGGGAATAACCGCCGTGTTGAGTGGGTGGTGCGCAACCGGGATGTGGAGACGCTGGAGCAAAAACCGCCGTGTTGAGTGGGTGGTGCGCAACCGGGATGTGGAGACGCTGGAGCAAAAGCGCGACCGTGGAGCCGTGAGCGCCGTTTGAACCGCCGTCGTGCTAAGTCGTGTCTGCCTTCAGGGGTGCGTCTCGTTTCGTGCGCTTGCGTGAGCAAAAGCCCAAGAAAACTCCGCCGGCACATCCGCTTGCGCTTTTCGGCGTCGCAAACCAAGAGCGCGTCGAGAAGATTAGTGCCCTCCCACGTTCCTCCAGCCAAGCTCGTGAGCTGGCGCCGTACAATTAGAGATCGTTTCGCTTATCTAATGACACCAGACACAACTAAGTCAGTGCCGGCGCTTCGCTTGAGTGCGCCTTTCCTGATCTTTCCAGTCTTCCCTTTCATCTAAATATCACCTGTCCACTAAATATCATTCCACATTTGAACATTCGGCGCCCAAGTGCTCGCGCCGTCAGTAACAAAAAAATATCCCCCTCGCCCGCCATCATGTCCCGCCCGCATCCCGCATCAGCATCGTCGGCCGGCGCGCGCCGCAAGAGAGCCGGCCACCTGTGAGGCCCGCGCGCGAGCCTGTGCCGAACACTACGCACCGCACTAGCGCGATTATAGCACGGCTGCGCGGGAATGCGGGCGCACCCCCTACGCCCCCTGCGCCCGCGCCCGCGCTGTTCCGCCGTGCTAGCGCCGAGTCGTGCGGTGGCTTGTGTCGGCTTTGGCTTGGGCGCGCTGGCAGCTCTGGTGGCTGTCGGCTTGCGGTTGGCGCGCGATGCCGTGCGTCGTGCTGTTGCGGCGGTGGCGGCGTTCGTGGCGGTTTCGTCGTCGGCGGCGGGGGTGGTTGGCGCCTCCGGGTCGGTTGGCTTGGCTGGTGGGTTGCGGGTTGTTCTGGCTGGTTCGGTTGGCTTTCTTGGCGGCGGCGGTGGCGGCGGTGGTGGCGGCGGTGGGGGGATGAGTTGGGGGGATGAGTTGGGGGGGAGTCGGGGGGGAGTTGGAGGAAAATGAGCGGAAGCCAAAGGCTCGATCGACAATACGCCAAACCTGAAAAAAGACGCAAAAAAAATTTGACTCCCGCTCAAAGAGTGTTATGAGTACTCCTGGCTCTTTTAATAAGATATCTGCACACTCATGTCAAGCTATGAATAGAAAAAAGATTGGGGAACAACTCAAGAAGACGAATCGCCGCGTCTGGAAGCTTCGCATCATCCAACACATCACTCGGCGGGGGACATGTTGGGAGAGCATGCCCAACATCGCCCGATGCTTGCGCATCGGGAAAAAACGACTAACGAAGTATTTATCCGAACTGCGCGCGGCGGGCAAAATCCAGACCACCTACCGAGTCCGAACAACCCACATCCACGAGGTGCGCTGGCGCGCCCAAATCCCATATCCAAGCCAGCTAGATGACGCCGGCTTCCCACCGAAACAGGCCAACGCCCTCACGGCATTATTCAGCTACAACGAAATCGCGATGGCGGACATCGCAAAAATCACACTCTGCTCGCCAAACACAGCGAGGCGCGCCGTTTGGCGCGCCGTCAAGCTCGGCCTCCTGCGAGTCCACGAAAATCCAGGATTCATGCACAATTTTTCGTGGCTCGGATCCGTTATCCGTTGCTTGGGCAAGAGGGCTCCCAAACGTTACTACCGACCCCTATCAAAACTCCACCAAGTAAAGCACGTAAGTGGCACCAAAGCACCGAGTGGGGAAAAAATTAGCGAAACCGCAAGCGGTTTCGGGGTTTTGGCTCTAACGGACGACGACATACCAACCTAGCGACTGCCCTCCCATTTGCAGAAATCCAGAACAAACAATGAACAGAGCCAAAAAATACCAGAAATATAGCTTGACAAAGCCAAAATATGTGGTAGAGTAGTGGCATATGAGTACGACAGAGTTATTTCAGCCCGCAGAAGTAGAAAACGCACTGATCGAGGCGCACTACACATGCCGGCAGGTAGTGTGTGAGCGCGAAGAACAAGACGAACACGACGAAAACCTCGTCAACATCTTCCATCACCACGAAACTCGGCGATTCTTGCCGAAAATTCCGCAACACATAATCGAGAATCAACATTGCAGCCAGTGCGGCGAAAAAATGCATCTCGACCACCAAGAATACATCCATGGCAATCGTTGAATATGGAGATTTAGTCCGCAACATCAGCGGGAACTTCGGCGGCTCAAACGGCTATCGCCGTTTGGGCAAAACCATCATTCGCCGCAGACGCGGGCCAGTCAGCGGCGAAACCCCAGCCCAACGCCGCCAGCGCAACGCCGCCCGATACATCTCCATCGCGCTGACGACAGGACCCCCATCGCTCAAGACCGCATACAAATTGATACAAAGCGGCCGTCCTAGCGGACGGCGCGCCGAAAAACGCTATCGAGATAGCAGTTGGTACGCCAACTTCTACTCCGTCATACGACGAAGTATGAACACCGAACCCCAACGCACCGAAACCAGAAGAGGATTCGGCATCGGATTCGGAACAATCACACTCCACCGAGAACCAGTCCTCAACGACTACATCACGTGGACGGGCCGAGACACTGACCGAGACGCAATCGTCATCCTCGCGTACACGCAGTGGCTAGAAAATGGAGCATGGGACGTTACTACAGTAGCAAATCTAGACTTCAATCGTGGATCGTACACTCTCGGCGTCTTGCCGACCGTCATCCGACTCTGGACAACGAACAGAAACTCCCCACAATACACCAATTTCGGCGACTGCTTCGTCTTCGGAAACAAAATCGACCTCAACATAAAACCGTATCTGTGAAAGCAAAAAAGAAAAAACTAAAAGTCATCTGCGAAACCGCAGATGACCACCGAAAATTGAAACTCGCCATCAAAGAGGCCAAAAAACTATGGCAATCGCTCAGCAGTCAGAATTAATAGCGCACATCAGAGGATCCATCGGCAATCAAACATTCCGATTTCGCAACGGAGTCCAAATCGTCCAGCGCCGCTCATCTCCCGGCACGCACAACACGCCAGCGGCGCGCGCCTCCAAAAATAATTTTTCATACAACGCCGGATTAATCTTCCGCAGTCCAAACGAAAGCAGAACCAGATTGAAGTTCTGGGCAGACAACATCCCCAAGCAGTGGAATAATTTCTGGATGGGGCAACTCAAAGAACTTCCGGGCGATGCGCTCCAAGAAATCCCCGTTCCAACCGCAGATAACGACTTGGAGCTCAACCTCACCATCGTCAAAATTCCGGGCGTCGATCAATGGCGAGTGGAATGGACACAACGAACTCGTGAAGACGAGTTCGTTGAATTTCTGACAGTTTACTATCAGCAGAACGGAAACCGCACACTCACCAACCGTGACGCCATCCCGATGAATCTGGGGCAAGCCAACATCCTCGCCTACTCCTTCATTGCGCTCGTCACCACGACAGTAGATTCCCGCTCCGCATCCGCCCGCTTCGGGCGGATTTACGCACTGAAACGCAACATCAACTACAATAGGAAACCCAATCTCGAATAAAAAAAAAATTGAAAAAAAATGAAAAAAAAATTTGACAAACGCAGAAAAACGAGATATTGTGCATCCAGTGATTGGATGCGAAAGCCATCTCGGGGTAAAACATCCACAGAAATGCGGGGACAAAACCGAGTTCAAAGGGGCAAGTAGCAGTGGCAGGGGGATTCTAGACCAAACCCGCAATCACGAAAACGCCGGTGAACACGCATTGCGCCTAGTAGCCGGCGATTTTTTTGCAACGGAAACTAAAACTGGCACGCATTGTGCTATCTAACATACGTAATGAAAATAACTTACTCGTCACTCATCAACAACCTCTCCGGCCGCAACGGCGGCGTCGTCTTCAGCCGATGGCAAGGAGTCAAAGTCGGCCGAGTTTTCACTCCGCCAACGCAACCACGAACGAGCAACCAAGTCGGCCATCGAAACTTATTTCGCTGGCTCAATCGGATGTACAAACTCGTCTCGCTCGATTGGCAGCTCGAGAGTTGGAAGCGAGCCGCTGAAGGCCGTCCTGGAATTGCCCGAAATTTCTTTATGGCCGAAAACCTCCGCAACATCGGCCAAGAAACAAACGATCAATCCTACACGCCATTCTACATCCAAACCGAACCATCATCGCAGTGGGTAGCAGCGGCCGCCGCCGGCGCATCCGGACAAATCAACCTGACTTGGACAACGGCTCCACAACCCAGCACAACTGGACGTGCGCTCTCCCAAGTCGTCGCCGTCGCATGGTCTGCGGCCGCACCCCGCCAAGCTTCGCCCACCGCATTCCAAGCCGCCGCCAGCAACAGTGGTTCGGGCGGCACGCTGAACATCACCGGACTGACGGCGGGCGACTACTCCGTCATCATCGTCGCCGCATTTGGCAACACCGAATCCGCCACCGCAATTACCTCGGTGCTATCCACACCAACAGCGCGACTGACCGCCACCGTAACCTAAATGCATGCACGAAAACGGAAGCAGATCAACCCGTTTGGTGAGCTGGGCAAAAAAGCACAAAACCAAACTGCTAATCCTTGCCATACTCACGGCTTTGCACATTATTTTTGGCATTTCAATCGCCACCGAATTCTCCGTACTAGAACTATTCCTCTAACATGAACGAAAAGAAGACCATACACAAAATCCTAGAAGCACAACTGCACAATCTCCAAACATACATGGAGAGCCTAGAAGAACATGCGCCCGAAATCGTGGAAGATCTGAAAGACATCTACCACGACATAATAGACATCCGCAACAAGCTAATCAAAAAAAGCAAGGATGACTAGCACCGCCGTCTTTAGTTAGAATGTGTCTGCTCTTCTGGGGCACTTTTCGGCAGGCTTGCGGCGCGTCAACGATCCAGAGCCGCAAAAAAAAAGAAATCCGAAAGAAAGTTAGTGCAAGCCTGCCGAAACGAGACGCACCCCTGAAGGCAGACACGACTTAGCACGACGGCGGTTCAAACGGCGCTCACGGCTCCACGGTCGCGCTTTTGCTCCAGCGTCTCCACATCCCGGTTGCGCACCACCCACTCAACACGGCGGTTTTTGCTCCAGCGTCTCCACATCCCGGTTGCGCACCACCCACTCAACACGGCGGTTATTCCCCCAGCCGAGTTGATTTTTCAAACCTCCAGTTTCCCCCAGCCAAAGTCGAACCCGTGAAAAAAAAGTGGTAGAGGTTACATGCCCACTATTGACACTGACGCGATGATGGAGTAGATTTCGACCACTTCTCACTCCGCAGATGGTGAGAAGTGAACAGACAAAGAGCCAAAAAAAAGCCCCAGTGGATTGTGTCCACTGGGGCACTCTGGTCGCGATTAGCCAAGAAACAAGTTCGTCAACTTCGCCACATCCTTTACATCTATCTCCATTTTGCTCCGGCGCAAAATCGCCAGAGCCAGATCTAGCGCATCTTCACGCCGCAGCACAACATGCACCTTCCCCGCAGGACGATCTGGCGAGGAACAAACTATCGACAGCCCGCGACCATCCGAGACTTCCTCCACATAGATGTGGACACGCTCTTTCTGTTTGACATCGCCTTTCGGCATCAGCCGAAAGGTGATGAGATTTGCGGCGCAGACCGGCCGCAGTAGTTTTCCTGATTTGGTAATACTCATAACTCCATCACAATACCACAAATCCGACAAAAGTCAAGCTAAAAGTGTGAGAGGCAGCATTTTTTTTTCGGGCCACGATCACATCACACTCTCAGCGCACGGTGAGAGGTAGAGCCTCTCACCATCCACCGCAGTCCACATCGAGAGTGGAGCAATGTATCACCAATGTATCACATGTGGCTAGTTTTCTCAACATCGTATCAACATCTAGTGTTGAGAAAGAAAACTAGTGACACACAGTACATGTCACTAGTTTTTGAGCAAGAAAACTAGCCATGGGAATGCTGAACCCAACCGCGGCACAGCAACCGTGAGCCCAACCGCGGCACAGCGGCCGCAACCGCCGACACTCACCTCTCTCTCTCTCTCTCTCGTCGTCGGTAATCACGCACTTTTCGGCTCTGTCTGGCATTTTTCCCCCCCGCCATACGCAATTAGCATTTGCAACGAGTGTTTGACGGCTAGTTTTCCTATCTCTGAAATGCGGCTTTTGCTAATGGTTTTTCCGCTTGTTTTCCCTAATGAAGTTCCGCTTGTTTTTCCTATGAAAAAGTCTTGTTTTTCTTATATGGAACTGGACGGGAAGAAATTGTAGTCCAGTCCCATATTTAACAGAAAAACTAACGACTTTTTCATTTAACGGAAAAACGAACCGCTCCACTTCATTTCAACGGGAAACTAACGCTCCAAAACCAAAAGCAAAAGAAGCGCATTTCAGAGATTCGACGGAAAATCTACGCAGTCAAAAACTCGGCAAATGAGGTGCTGAACAGCACTCGCAAGCTCGCGCTGAGTGCGAATGGCGGGGGGGAAAAATGAAACGACAGAGCCGAAAAGTGCGTGATTACTGGTTGCCGTTGCTTTGCCAGGGAGATATTATAGGCAAAGCCTGCAACCATGTCCGACGACGAGAGAGAGAGAGAGAGAGGTGAGTGTCGGCGGTTGCGGCCGCTGTGCCGCGGTTGGGCTCACGGTTGCTGTGCCGCGGTTGGGTTCAGCATTCCCATGGCTAGTTTTCTTGCTCAAAACTAGTGACATGTACTGTGTGTCACTAGTTTTCTTTCTCAACACTAGATGTTGATACGATGTTGAGAAAACTAGCCACATGTGATACATTGGTGATACATTGCTCCACTCTCGATGTGGACTGCGGTGGATGGTGAGAGGCTCTACCTCTCACCGTGCGCTGAGAGTGTGATGTGATCGTGGCCCGAAAAAAAAATGCTGCCTCTCACACTTTTAGCTTGACTTTTGTCGGATTTGTGGTATTGTGATGGAGTTATGAGTATTACCAAATCAGGAAAACTACTGCGGCCGGTCTGCGCCGCAAATCTGGCATGTAACCTCTACCACTTTTTTTTCACGGGTTCGACTTTGGCTGGGGGAAACTGGAGGTTTGAAAAATCAACTCGGCTGGGGGAATAACCGCCGTGTTGAGTGGGTGGTGCGCAACCGGGATGTGGAGACGCTGGAGCAAAAACCGCCGTGTTGAGTGGGTGGTGCGCAACCGGGATGTGGAGACGCTGGAGCAAAAGCGCGACCGTGGAGCCGTGAGCGCCGTTTGAACCGCCGTCGTGCTAAGTCGTGTCTGCCTTCAGGGGTGCGTCTCGTTTCGTGCGCTTGCGTGAGCAAAAGCCCAAGAAAACTCCGCCGGCACATCCGCTTGCGCTTTTCGGCGTCGCAAACCAAGAGCGCGTCGAGAAGATTAGTGCCCTCCCACGTTCCTCCAGCCAAGCTCGTGAGCTGGCGCCGTACAATTAGAGATCGTTTCGCTTATCTAATGACACCAGACACAACTAAGTCAGTGCCGGCGCTTCGCTTGAGTGCGCCTTTCCTGATCTTTCCAGTCTTCCCTTTCATCTAAATATCACCTGTCCACTAAATATCATTCCACATTTGAACATTCGGCGCCCAAGTGCTCGCGCCGTCAGTAACAAAAAAATATCCCCCTCGCCCGCCATCATGTCCCGCCCGCATCCCGCATCAGCATCGTCGGCCGGCGCGCGCCGCAAGAGAGCCGGCCACCTGTGAGGCCCGCGCGCGAGCCTGTGCCGAACACTACGCACCGCACTAGCGCGATTATAGCACGGCTGCGCGGGAATGCGGGCGCACCCCCTACGCCCCCTGCGCCCGCGCCCGCGCTGTTCCGCCGTGCTAGCGCCGAGTCGTGCGGTGGCTTGTGTCGGCTTTGGCTTGGGCGCGCTGGCAGCTCTGGTGGCTGTCGGCTTGCGGTTGGCGCGCGATGCCGTGCGTCGTGCTGTTGCGGCGGTGGCGGCGTTCGTGGCGGTTTCGTCGTCGGCGGCGGGGGTGGTTGGCGCCTCCGGGTCGGTTGGCTTGGCTGGTGGGTTGCGGGTTGTTCTGGCTGGTTCGGTTGGCTTTCTTGGCGGCGGCGGTGGCGGCGGTGGTGGCGGCGGTGGGGGGATGAGTTGGGGGGATGAGTTGGGGGGGAGTCGGGGGGGAGTTGGAGGAAAATGAGCGGAAGCCAAAGGCTCGATCGACAATACGCCAAACCTGAAAAAAGACGCAAAAAAAATTTGACTCCCGCTCAAAGAGTGTTATGAGTACTCCTGGCTCTTTTAATAAGATATCTGCACACTCATGTCAAGCTATGAATAGAAAAAAGATTGGGGAACAACTCAAGAAGACGAATCGCCGCGTCTGGAAGCTTCGCATCATCCAACACATCACTCGGCGGGGGACATGTTGGGAGAGCATGCCCAACATCGCCCGATGCTTGCGCATCGGGAAAAAACGACTAACGAAGTATTTATCCGAACTGCGCGCGGCGGGCAAAATCCAGACCACCTACCGAGTCCGAACAACCCACATCCACGAGGTGCGCTGGCGCGCCCAAATCCCATATCCAAGCCAGCTAGATGACGCCGGCTTCCCACCGAAACAGGCCAACGCCCTCACGGCATTATTCAGCTACAACGAAATCGCGATGGCGGACATCGCAAAAATCACACTCTGCTCGCCAAACACAGCGAGGCGCGCCGTTTGGCGCGCCGTCAAGCTCGGCCTCCTGCGAGTCCACGAAAATCCAGGATTCATGCACAATTTTTCGTGGCTCGGATCCGTTATCCGTTGCTTGGGCAAGAGGGCTCCCAAACGTTACTACCGACCCCTATCAAAACTCCACCAAGTAAAGCACGTAAGTGGCACCAAAGCACCGAGTGGGGAAAAAATTAGCGAAACCGCAAGCGGTTTCGGGGTTTTGGCTCTAACGGACGACGACATACCAACCTAGCGACTGCCCTCCCATTTGCAGAAATCCAGAACAAACAATGAACAGAGCCAAAAAATACCAGAAATATAGCTTGACAAAGCCAAAATATGTGGTAGAGTAGTGGCATATGAGTACGACAGAGTTATTTCAGCCCGCAGAAGTAGAAAACGCACTGATCGAGGCGCACTACACATGCCGGCAGGTAGTGTGTGAGCGCGAAGAACAAGACGAACACGACGAAAACCTCGTCAACATCTTCCATCACCACGAAACTCGGCGATTCTTGCCGAAAATTCCGCAACACATAATCGAGAATCAACATTGCAGCCAGTGCGGCGAAAAAATGCATCTCGACCACCAAGAATACATCCATGGCAATCGTTGAATATGGAGATTTAGTCCGCAACATCAGCGGGAACTTCGGCGGCTCAAACGGCTATCGCCGTTTGGGCAAAACCATCATTCGCCGCAGACGCGGGCCAGTCAGCGGCGAAACCCCAGCCCAACGCCGCCAGCGCAACGCCGCCCGATACATCTCCATCGCGCTGACGACAGGACCCCCATCGCTCAAGACCGCATACAAATTGATACAAAGCGGCCGTCCTAGCGGACGGCGCGCCGAAAAACGCTATCGAGATAGCAGTTGGTACGCCAACTTCTACTCCGTCATACGACGAAGTATGAACACCGAACCCCAACGCACCGAAACCAGAAGAGGATTCGGCATCGGATTCGGAACAATCACACTCCACCGAGAACCAGTCCTCAACGACTACATCACGTGGACGGGCCGAGACACTGACCGAGACGCAATCGTCATCCTCGCGTACACGCAGTGGCTAGAAAATGGAGCATGGGACGTTACTACAGTAGCAAATCTAGACTTCAATCGTGGATCGTACACTCTCGGCGTCTTGCCGACCGTCATCCGACTCTGGACAACGAACAGAAACTCCCCACAATACACCAATTTCGGCGACTGCTTCGTCTTCGGAAACAAAATCGACCTCAACATAAAACCGTATCTGTGAAAGCAAAAAAGAAAAAACTAAAAGTCATCTGCGAAACCGCAGATGACCACCGAAAATTGAAACTCGCCATCAAAGAGGCCAAAAAACTATGGCAATCGCTCAGCAGTCAGAATTAATAGCGCACATCAGAGGATCCATCGGCAATCAAACATTCCGATTTCGCAACGGAGTCCAAATCGTCCAGCGCCGCTCATCTCCCGGCACGCACAACACGCCAGCGGCGCGCGCCTCCAAAAATAATTTTTCATACAACGCCGGATTAATCTTCCGCAGTCCAAACGAAAGCAGAACCAGATTGAAGTTCTGGGCAGACAACATCCCCAAGCAGTGGAATAATTTCTGGATGGGGCAACTCAAAGAACTTCCGGGCGATGCGCTCCAAGAAATCCCCGTTCCAACCGCAGATAACGACTTGGAGCTCAACCTCACCATCGTCAAAATTCCGGGCGTCGATCAATGGCGAGTGGAATGGACACAACGAACTCGTGAAGACGAGT
>CBDBCW010000002.1:0-22346 GCA_965203425.1 Limisphaerales bacterium
GTGATTGCGATAGCGCGCGTAAAAGGTTTTATCATCGACATCCATGCCTGCTTCTTCCCGTTCCCGAACCCCGCGCCGATACCCTTCCACAGCGCGCGTCTCCGCAAGCAGGAGAGACTCAACCTCTTGCAAGAATTGAGTAGAAACCGCCGGAGAAAACTGAACAGGCAGCGCGCAATTCTGGACCCAGTCTTCGCAACGCTCATATATAAGTTTGCGGACATGGGAGAGAGAAACCGTTCGCCGCGGCGCAATGTTGGAAATCGGACAGTCGTCGATAACAGCTACCCGCGCTTCTTTGCGCTTGGAAATCGCATCCGCAAAACCCGCAAACGCAGGATCGGAAATCAATTGCAAGTCTCCCAGTGAGACCATCAGCTGCGCCGCCTGCCGCGCGCGTGGAAATTGAGAGACCCAACCAACCAGCGCACACCTGTCCAGAAAATCGCACGACTTAAAGCACAGCACCTTGCCCGTGTTCCATCCAGCACTTTCTAATTTTTCTGATTCGTCTGCCATCGCGCACATCGCGCGTGTCCGCCCATCAGGCCCCGCAGAAAAGCAAGCATCCGCAAGACGCGCACGTCTATCCGCACCGCGCGCAAGCCGTGCTGTCCTCTCGTGTTCGGTTTCCTTTCTACCGTCTTCGTGCACCACCGCCGCCGGAATCACGTCACCGTAAACCCCAGACTTTTCACGCGCTTTGTCAAACCCGGATAGGCGCGCCCTCCATCGCATCGCCCCCTGCTCAAACCCCGACAGGGAATTGACAAACTCTCTCTCCGCAGGTTTGCAACCTTGATTTCTCAAGGACATCGTGCTTTGCAAGCGCGCAGTCTCGACCTTAACCGCGCTGGCATGTGCTTCGTCGGCTAGCACCGCTGTGGGAGAGACGTGCAAAAGTCGCTCGACCGTCGTCACCACCGCTGTCGTCTTCCCTATCCCGGTATCCGACCTCACCAAACAAAACCGGACAGGAGACTCACCATCGGCGACCCATTCCCGCAAATCGTCTTGCAATTGCGCGCGCACGGTAGACAAGAGAATCTCTTTCTCTTGCGCGCTCGCTTTGTCAACCTTATCAACCCTCTTCAGGATCGGCTGTCGCGCTCGTTTTTGCGCACGTTCGGTTTGATTTCCCCCCTTACCCGGCTCCCTAAATTCCCCGTAGCCCAGCTCCGCAAGTTTGCGCTGGACAACTTTCCACGCGCGCTTATCGCCCGCAATAGGGAAATCCAACCCGGTCAGCTGATAGAAAACCCACCTGTGCGCGTTGATCGCCCTGTCGTCGGCGGCCGAAGGCGGCAGACTCTCTTTCATCGACGATGAGAAAGGTTTGAGATAATACCGCACCGCCGGCGTGAGATCCGCCCGCGTCTCATAACTCAATTCAAAAGATTTCCCCGGACTACTTTTGTGATAATGCCATGCATTTCCGGAGATATGAGTACACCCCTGCGCGCGCAAAAGCACCTCTATATCATCTTCCAGAAAAGCATCCCGCGGAGACTTTCCCGATACGCCGGCCCGAACCCCGCGCTTCCGCGTCGGTTGACTTTCCCGGCTTTCCCTTTCGGCCGTCTTCGCCGCCGTTCCCAGAGCTTTCCATCTGCGGACATCCGCAATGGATACCCCGTCACCGTCTTCAAAGAAAACCGATATAGCATCCTTGCGCCCATTCCCAAATGAAAAGCGCGTCGCATCCCGCGCAACGCCCGGATCGATAAAGGGAAAGAGCTCGCATATCTCTTTTGTCATCTCTTCCCATCCAGCCGGCTTCTCTTCCCCCGCCGTCTTAAAAAACGGTTCAGGGAGGATCAGCATCAGCCGAAAACGCAACTCAGGTTTCAGCGCGCTCCGGCTGGAGACGCTCTCTCCAATCCATGAGAAAATTTTCGGTATCGCCGGAAACATGGATAACAGCTCTTCCAGAGATTGCGGCGGAGGACAGGCATCGGACCACCTATCTCCATCAAAAAGCACGACAGAGGTTCTCACCAGAGACGCGCGCGACCGATGTGAACGTCTCTCTCGATCCCGTTCAGGATCATAAAAACCAGGCGCGCAGGAGAAACCTAACCGCAAGACATCGTTGACAATCTCCCGCGGCGTTAACTTCTCCTGTTTAAAGTTTGCGGAACGCCGCCCATAAAAACGGCCCGCAATCGCGCCATCGTAAACGCCCAAATCCGACCGCTTGACAAATCCGTCCGCGGATAACGTCTCGGTTTTCAATATCTTATAGTTTTGACCATCGACATCCACTATCGTCACCGCGCTTTTCACCTTTCGCTCGATGACAACGCCCGAACTGTCTGTCCGCACCTCTTCGCCCAGTTCGGTTAACTCCGGCTCGCGCCAAAGAAAACCGTTAGCCCGCGCTTTCGCACACAAGCTATCGATACGCGCCGCGCGGTTAACAGCTACATCGACAGCTGTATCAAGTAAACCGTGCTTTTCATTTTGATTTGACATGGGAGACCCCCATTGCGCATTGCAACAGGGAATTGAGTAGATTTGACAATTTTTTAACTTAATGCTAAAATTGTCTTGTGAAGTCAATTCCGCATTGCAATTTCCGCATTGCAAAACGTCTCTGTCTTCTCCCCGGTTTTGGCGGCTTCCATCTTCCGCGCCACGGAAGGGCAGGTTCCTCTTTTGGAGGACAACCGTCGCCGAAAGAAAAGACATAGATATCTGAACCGCGCTGGCCGTAAACCAGCGCGGTTTGCTTTTCAAGTATGCTCATTATACCCAAATCGCCGAAATTAATCAAGCGGTTTTGTTTGAGGACAACAACAAAGAGTTTTGTGAACTTTTTCCAAAAGTTCAAGGCCTACCGTCAGGGATATAGAGAGATAATCAAACCGAACGCAAGCCTTACCCAACTCTCTCTCTATATCCCAACTGCTCAAAGAGAGAAGTCAAGGGCCCCCAACGGTTATCGCTCACTTTCTCCCCGCCGTTTGCAACCACCGCGGTAGACAAGCCGTTAACCCCAATTCGGATCAGAACGGCGGCTCTCCATCAACGCCGCCGCCGGATAAATCAGTCACGGTAATCAAGAACCTATCCCGCTCGGACCAGAAGACCTTGACATCCTCCCAGCCCGGCGATCCGAACAGGGATAGCAATTTTCTTAAAGGTTTCTCTTCACATCCCAGCGCGCCGGCCGCATCAGTCACCGACCACTCCACAAAAGACAGACGAATTGCTAAATCCCGTGCTGTCGTCACCGCTCTCTTCATATCCCGATTTTCACGCCGCGGCGCGCACAAAAGCACAGCAGCTTCTTCAATTTTCATCGCTCTCTTCATTTCCCTAACCCCCCGTCTCATCTCCGCAATGGGAGACTAGCTTGCAAGCTTATCCCGTGCTTTTTTTGGGTTGACTTGCAAAACTCACGTATATTTTGTGAATAAAACCCTGAAGGCGCGGTTTGCAACCGCGCTTCTTCGGCCCGCGGTAGGCGCGCTTTCCAAGCGCGCTATAGCTTAAAGATTTCCAACTCAACCCCGACACGGTTGACTTCAGATTTCATATCTGATACCCTCTATAGAGAGAGACGCGCGAACTCTCTATATGCGCCGCGCGTCTCTCTTCCTCTATCCCGCTGCCGGACCTGCAAGGAGACGCTCCCACCGCGCGTCTTCCCGATACGCGCAAATATCAAATGAGAGAAACTCCTCTCCCTTTTTAACCTGGACAGCCCGACAGGATACCGCGCGTATCCTGTTATCATTTTTCAGACCTAAGTGCGCGCACAGGATATCCTGCGCAATTTTTACAGGATTGTCGACATCCGCGTTCCGGCTTGAAAATCCAAACCTGAAGTGCAACTCCAGATCTCCGTCCGGCAGCACCACCTTCCTGCGCGGACAGTGCTTAAGCAAAAGCAAACCGAAAGCACGCTCCCAATCACGTGCCGCGGTAGTTTTATAGCTACGACCGCTCTTAACCCGATTTTGACTGAACGGTTTTATCGGTACCGTCACCACAGCAAAACCCCCTTCCCCAAGCCCCCTTGACAAGAGACTCAGAAATCTATATCATAATGAGTAGCCCGCGACAACGCCACCGCGGGCCTCTTCCCGATCGCCCCGCGCGACCTCAACGTATATTGCATCGATGATATCCCATCCCCCCGTGCTAAAATCGCAAAGAAACCCCTGACGTTATCGGTTTATCGCTTGCTTTTTTTGCAACTTAAACACAAAGTTAACCGCGCAAAGCAAGCCCTTTCTAACCCCGTTCAATTCCCTGTAGGCTCGCTTTCCAAACGGAAGTCATAATGTCGCCACCCGCCCAACAGCCCGACCGCTCAGCTAGTCATAACTTCGGTTTGCAAGCGCGCGCCGGTAGACGCGCTTTAAAACCGCGCTCTTTTTTTGCAAGGTTGACAAGCTATAGAAAATCTGATAATCTCTCTATCGATACGCGCGCACCTCCATCAACCTCGGCAACGCGCGTATCTCTTTTTTTTTGCAAGGTTGCGACCGCCGCCCGGTAGGCGCGGTTTCTAACCGCGCTTTTCAATTCACGTATGGACAGCGCACTGTCCAGTTCAGATCTGAAATGAAAAGACAAGTAAATCAGCGACGCGCACGGACGGCCCCCTGCACCTTGTGCAGGGTATCGCTTATATCACGCCGACGTGGACATTGTCAAAGTGAAAAATCGCCCAACATCGCCCAAAATCGCCCAAATCACCATTCTCGAAAATGCTTGTGAACGCGCCCGGAGAAGACAAGATAATCTCGGATCATGAGAGAGACTTCGTGATAACGCGGAGACTCAGGGAGTTCCTTCGTCTCTTCGACTTCAATCTCCCACAAATTAAGAAGTAGCCCGACAGCACGTGAAAACGCAGACACGGTATCCGTCAGAAGTTCTGACGGAGAGATTTTTAGCACCCGACCGAACTCAAGCACCTGTTCAAGAGACGGCATCCGCTCACCGCGCTCGATCCGTGAAATATCCCGAAACCCGATGTTCGGCTTGCAAAGCGCGCCGAATTCCCGCTGGGTTAACCGCGACTTCTTGCGGAACGCCGAAAAGCGCACGGAATTAAACCCCGAAAAGCCCTGCAACTCTAGCCAACCTTGCGGAGGAATTGCCCCCGGAGAAGCCGGCAAATCAGGGGTAAAAACAGCGATTTCCCCAGTCTTTTCATTGAAAATCAAGGACATTTGAGATTCCCTCCCGAAAATAGCTATAGAGAGAAAGTCAACCCGAAAGAGGTTCACTTTTCTCTCTATTCCACCGCGCTGGCATGGGAAACCCGCTTGCGCGGTTTAAAACAGCGCAACTCAATTTCCATAACGTCAGGGTTGCAAGGGAGAGGGCCTATCCCTCTCCGTCACCGCGGTACCGATAAACGCGGTTTGCAACCGAACCCCGGTGGCGCGTATCCGCCCGCACCACCGGTAGGCGCGCTTTCCAAGCGCGCTCTTCTCATCGAACCCGCCGCCGCATCCTCCGAAATGACTCCCCCTGCGAAATTGACGGCGGCTCTTCGTGCTGGACCGCGGACGGATCGACATCGATGTGCATGATCCAGAAATGCGCGCTGACGTGATTACTTATCAGTTTTTCTGGATAGTGGCCAGCCTTGCAAAAGTCCACGACCTTCCGCAATTCAGATACCGAAATATCCAAAGCCGCAGCAGTCGACAGCAAATCGTGATCCACAATACCCGCGCCTTTCGGCGTGATATAGGGTTTTATAGCTTGATACGTAATATCCCGCGCTTCGCTCCATTGCGGAGAAAGCACAGGCGCGTGCTCTTGCAGGTAAATCGCACTCTTTAGAGGAAACATCGTTATCCCTCCTTTTTTAACGCGGGGGCCTGTCCCCCGCGCTTTTCATTTTCGCAATGGACAGCTGCCTGTCCAGTTCAGTTAAAAATCCGCGCAAATCCGCGTAAATCCGCACCATAGAAATCAAACCGCAGAAGAGTGATATGGCCCATATCCCACCGAAAATTCCAAAGTGGCCCAATCGGAAGTCCGTCACAAGGTACTGTATTCTTCTTATCGAACTTCCGATTGGGCCGCCCTGTTGTTTCGGTTAGATTTTTAACGTCTTCCGCACGCGGTTGACAGTTGCGCGCGGAATTCCCGTTCGGCGCGCAATCTCCCTGCTGGATATCTTCGGTTCAGCCGAAAGCACATCACGAATCTGCGCGTCTCGCTCACTTTTGTCATCTGGACCCTTGACTTGATTAACACGTCGAACCGATACGCCCATGTCGCGCGCAATCTCTTTTTTGTCGTCACCGCGGGCCAAGCGCGTATCGATACTCTCTTTCGGCTGCACTTCACGTATGTCCGTCACCGCTGCCGCATCTTCAAAAGAAAAGAATGTCGTATCTTCCCTATCGGTTAACCCCGAAACTGGGAAAGCCGTCAGAAGGACAATCGTCTTCCCTTGCCCCGTTATCGGCCGGAGACGCGCGGCAGCTTGATACAAGTTATCCTCGATCAGCTGCTCCGCAATCTTCTGAACGCGCTCATCACAAAAGACCGGCATCTTGATTTCAAACCCCGCGCTCTTGACAACGCCGTCTTCGCGCGTCTCAAAATCAAGGTTATCAAAATCGGTACGGTATAGCGCGCTCGCAACTCTCTCCAGTTCGGATCGCCCCGGAGAAGGTAAAAAGAGAAAGACATAGTCAAAATCTGCGTATGCGTTTAAACCGCGCACCACACCATAGTTAAGAATTTCGATGTCCGCGTTTTCAAGCACAGGTTTCATTTCGCTGGCGATCGCTTTGTCAAGCAACCACCGCCGACCGACAACCAGAACCCGTTTCCCATCACAGGCATGCTTGGAAATCAAGTTAACCGCACAACGCAAGCGCGGACCCGCTTTCGCAATCTTCCCATCCTTTCTGATGACAAAATTCTCATCAGTATACCGCGCAGTGTTAATCTGATAGACTCTCGACCCTTCCGCCCAGAGCAGAGACTTAGATTCGATGACGTGCACCTTTTCGCCCAACACGGCTTCGACATCAGATTTGCGCGCGGTTGCATTCAGGGCGATCGTCTTCTTAAAGTTCAAGCGCGGTTGCAAAACAAACTCCAGCGCAGCCTCTTCCATTTTCCCATTGGGGACACGCACCACGCGCATGGCGGCTTGAGTATCAAAGAGAGCTGATACCCACCCGTGCTCGAAATCGGAAAATCCCGGTAGGTTATCCGCGCGCACAATCCGATAGTAAATCGCATCTGCCGGCGTAAACATTTCCCTGTATAGACGACCTAACTCCTTTCCCTTGAAAATCTCCGCTGGCATACCCACGCTCGAAAATCGCTTTCCCGTCACCGCGCAAATCGCAAACAGCGCGCTGTCCTTGTCATCTTCCACTTTCCCCACCCGTTCCAAATAGAAATAGAACGGCAACGCGGACAGCTCTTTTTTCACGACTTCTACTTGGAAAGCAGACCTGATGTGATTGCGATAGCGCGCGTAAAAGGTTTTATCATCGACATCCATGCCTGCTTCTTCCCGTTCCCGAACCCCGCGCCGATACCCTTCCACAGCGCGCGTCTCCGCAAGCAGGAGAGACTCAACCTCTTGCAAGAATTGAGTAGAAACCGCCGGAGAAAACTGAACAGGCAGCGCGCAATTCTGGACCCAGTCTTCGCAACGCTCATATATAAGTTTGCGGACATGGGAGAGAGAAACCGTTCGCCGCGGCGCAATGTTGGAAATCGGACAGTCGTCGATAACAGCTACCCGCGCTTCTTTGCGCTTGGAAATCGCATCCGCAAAACCCGCAAACGCAGGATCGGAAATCAATTGCAAGTCTCCCAGTGAGACCATCAGCTGCGCCGCCTGCCGCGCGCGTGGAAATTGAGAGACCCAACCAACCAGCGCACACCTGTCCAGAAAATCGCACGACTTAAAGCACAGCACCTTGCCCGTGTTCCATCCAGCACTTTCTAATTTTTCTGATTCGTCTGCCATCGCGCACATCGCGCGTGTCCGCCCATCAGGCCCCGCAGAAAAGCAAGCATCCGCAAGACGCGCACGTCTATCCGCACCGCGCGCAAGCCGTGCTGTCCTCTCGTGTTCGGTTTCCTTTCTACCGTCTTCGTGCACCACCGCCGCCGGAATCACGTCACCGTAAACCCCAGACTTTTCACGCGCTTTGTCAAACCCGGATAGGCGCGCCCTCCATCGCATCGCCCCCTGCTCAAACCCCGACAGGGAATTGACAAACTCTCTCTCCGCAGGTTTGCAACCTTGATTTCTCAAGGACATCGTGCTTTGCAAGCGCGCAGTCTCGACCTTAACCGCGCTGGCATGTGCTTCGTCGGCTAGCACCGCTGTGGGAGAGACGTGCAAAAGTCGCTCGACCGTCGTCACCACCGCTGTCGTCTTCCCTATCCCGGTATCCGACCTCACCAAACAAAACCGGACAGGAGACTCACCATCGGCGACCCATTCCCGCAAATCGTCTTGCAATTGCGCGCGCACGGTAGACAAGAGAATCTCTTTCTCTTGCGCGCTCGCTTTGTCAACCTTATCAACCCTCTTCAGGATCGGCTGTCGCGCTCGTTTTTGCGCACGTTCGGTTTGATTTCCCCCCTTACCCGGCTCCCTAAATTCCCCGTAGCCCAGCTCCGCAAGTTTGCGCTGGACAACTTTCCACGCGCGCTTATCGCCCGCAATAGGGAAATCCAACCCGGTCAGCTGATAGAAAACCCACCTGTGCGCGTTGATCGCCCTGTCGTCGGCGGCCGAAGGCGGCAGACTCTCTTTCATCGACGATGAGAAAGGTTTGAGATAATACCGCACCGCCGGCGTGAGATCCGCCCGCGTCTCATAACTCAATTCAAAAGATTTCCCCGGACTACTTTTGTGATAATGCCATGCATTTCCGGAGATATGAGTACACCCCTGCGCGCGCAAAAGCACCTCTATATCATCTTCCAGAAAAGCATCCCGCGGAGACTTTCCCGATACGCCGGCCCGAACCCCGCGCTTCCGCGTCGGTTGACTTTCCCGGCTTTCCCTTTCGGCCGTCTTCGCCGCCGTTCCCAGAGCTTTCCATCTGCGGACATCCGCAATGGATACCCCGTCACCGTCTTCAAAGAAAACCGATATAGCATCCTTGCGCCCATTCCCAAATGAAAAGCGCGTCGCATCCCGCGCAACGCCCGGATCGATAAAGGGAAAGAGCTCGCATATCTCTTTTGTCATCTCTTCCCATCCAGCCGGCTTCTCTTCCCCCGCCGTCTTAAAAAACGGTTCAGGGAGGATCAGCATCAGCCGAAAACGCAACTCAGGTTTCAGCGCGCTCCGGCTGGAGACGCTCTCTCCAATCCATGAGAAAATTTTCGGTATCGCCGGAAACATGGATAACAGCTCTTCCAGAGATTGCGGCGGAGGACAGGCATCGGACCACCTATCTCCATCAAAAAGCACGACAGAGGTTCTCACCAGAGACGCGCGCGACCGATGTGAACGTCTCTCTCGATCCCGTTCAGGATCATAAAAACCAGGCGCGCAGGAGAAACCTAACCGCAAGACATCGTTGACAATCTCCCGCGGCGTTAACTTCTCCTGTTTAAAGTTTGCGGAACGCCGCCCATAAAAACGGCCCGCAATCGCGCCATCGTAAACGCCCAAATCCGACCGCTTGACAAATCCGTCCGCGGATAACGTCTCGGTTTTCAATATCTTATAGTTTTGACCATCGACATCCACTATCGTCACCGCGCTTTTCACCTTTCGCTCGATGACAACGCCCGAACTGTCTGTCCGCACCTCTTCGCCCAGTTCGGTTAACTCCGGCTCGCGCCAAAGAAAACCGTTAGCCCGCGCTTTCGCACACAAGCTATCGATACGCGCCGCGCGGTTAACAGCTACATCGACAGCTGTATCAAGTAAACCGTGCTTTTCATTTTGATTTGACATGGGAGACCCCCATTGCGCATTGCAACAGGGAATTGAGTAGATTTGACAATTTTTTAACTTAATGCTAAAATTGTCTTGTGAAGTCAATTCCGCATTGCAATTTCCGCATTGCAAAACGTCTCTGTCTTCTCCCCGGTTTTGGCGGCTTCCATCTTCCGCGCCACGGAAGGGCAGGTTCCTCTTTTGGAGGACAACCGTCGCCGAAAGAAAAGACATAGATATCTGAACCGCGCTGGCCGTAAACCAGCGCGGTTTGCTTTTCAAGTATGCTCATTATACCCAAATCGCCGAAATTAATCAAGCGGTTTTGTTTGAGGACAACAACAAAGAGTTTTGTGAACTTTTTCCAAAAGTTCAAGGCCTACCGTCAGGGATATAGAGAGATAATCAAACCGAACGCAAGCCTTACCCAACTCTCTCTCTATATCCCAACTGCTCAAAGAGAGAAGTCAAGGGCCCCCAACGGTTATCGCTCACTTTCTCCCCGCCGTTTGCAACCACCGCGGTAGACAAGCCGTTAACCCCAATTCGGATCAGAACGGCGGCTCTCCATCAACGCCGCCGCCGGATAAATCAGTCACGGTAATCAAGAACCTATCCCGCTCGGACCAGAAGACCTTGACATCCTCCCAGCCCGGCGATCCGAACAGGGATAGCAATTTTCTTAAAGGTTTCTCTTCACATCCCAGCGCGCCGGCCGCATCAGTCACCGACCACTCCACAAAAGACAGACGAATTGCTAAATCCCGTGCTGTCGTCACCGCTCTCTTCATATCCCGATTTTCACGCCGCGGCGCGCACAAAAGCACAGCAGCTTCTTCAATTTTCATCGCTCTCTTCATTTCCCTAACCCCCCGTCTCATCTCCGCAATGGGAGACTAGCTTGCAAGCTTATCCCGTGCTTTTTTTGGGTTGACTTGCAAAACTCACGTATATTTTGTGAATAAAACCCTGAAGGCGCGGTTTGCAACCGCGCTTCTTCGGCCCGCGGTAGGCGCGCTTTCCAAGCGCGCTATAGCTTAAAGATTTCCAACTCAACCCCGACACGGTTGACTTCAGATTTCATATCTGATACCCTCTATAGAGAGAGACGCGCGAACTCTCTATATGCGCCGCGCGTCTCTCTTCCTCTATCCCGCTGCCGGACCTGCAAGGAGACGCTCCCACCGCGCGTCTTCCCGATACGCGCAAATATCAAATGAGAGAAACTCCTCTCCCTTTTTAACCTGGACAGCCCGACAGGATACCGCGCGTATCCTGTTATCATTTTTCAGACCTAAGTGCGCGCACAGGATATCCTGCGCAATTTTTACAGGATTGTCGACATCCGCGTTCCGGCTTGAAAATCCAAACCTGAAGTGCAACTCCAGATCTCCGTCCGGCAGCACCACCTTCCTGCGCGGACAGTGCTTAAGCAAAAGCAAACCGAAAGCACGCTCCCAATCACGTGCCGCGGTAGTTTTATAGCTACGACCGCTCTTAACCCGATTTTGACTGAACGGTTTTATCGGTACCGTCACCACAGCAAAACCCCCTTCCCCAAGCCCCCTTGACAAGAGACTCAGAAATCTATATCATAATGAGTAGCCCGCGACAACGCCACCGCGGGCCTCTTCCCGATCGCCCCGCGCGACCTCAACGTATATTGCATCGATGATATCCCATCCCCCCGTGCTAAAATCGCAAAGAAACCCCTGACGTTATCGGTTTATCGCTTGCTTTTTTTGCAACTTAAACACAAAGTTAACCGCGCAAAGCAAGCCCTTTCTAACCCCGTTCAATTCCCTGTAGGCTCGCTTTCCAAACGGAAGTCATAATGTCGCCACCCGCCCAACAGCCCGACCGCTCAGCTAGTCATAACTTCGGTTTGCAAGCGCGCGCCGGTAGACGCGCTTTAAAACCGCGCTCTTTTTTTGCAAGGTTGACAAGCTATAGAAAATCTGATAATCTCTCTATCGATACGCGCGCACCTCCATCAACCTCGGCAACGCGCGTATCTCTTTTTTTTTGCAAGGTTGCGACCGCCGCCCGGTAGGCGCGGTTTCTAACCGCGCTTTTCAATTCACGTATGGACAGCGCACTGTCCAGTTCAGATCTGAAATGAAAAGACAAGTAAATCAGCGACGCGCACGGACGGCCCCCTGCACCTTGTGCAGGGTATCGCTTATATCACGCCGACGTGGACATTGTCAAAGTGAAAAATCGCCCAACATCGCCCAAAATCGCCCAAATCACCATTCTCGAAAATGCTTGTGAACGCGCCCGGAGAAGACAAGATAATCTCGGATCATGAGAGAGACTTCGTGATAACGCGGAGACTCAGGGAGTTCCTTCGTCTCTTCGACTTCAATCTCCCACAAATTAAGAAGTAGCCCGACAGCACGTGAAAACGCAGACACGGTATCCGTCAGAAGTTCTGACGGAGAGATTTTTAGCACCCGACCGAACTCAAGCACCTGTTCAAGAGACGGCATCCGCTCACCGCGCTCGATCCGTGAAATATCCCGAAACCCGATGTTCGGCTTGCAAAGCGCGCCGAATTCCCGCTGGGTTAACCGCGACTTCTTGCGGAACGCCGAAAAGCGCACGGAATTAAACCCCGAAAAGCCCTGCAACTCTAGCCAACCTTGCGGAGGAATTGCCCCCGGAGAAGCCGGCAAATCAGGGGTAAAAACAGCGATTTCCCCAGTCTTTTCATTGAAAATCAAGGACATTTGAGATTCCCTCCCGAAAATAGCTATAGAGAGAAAGTCAACCCGAAAGAGGTTCACTTTTCTCTCTATTCCACCGCGCTGGCATGGGAAACCCGCTTGCGCGGTTTAAAACAGCGCAACTCAATTTCCATAACGTCAGGGTTGCAAGGGAGAGGGCCTATCCCTCTCCGTCACCGCGGTACCGATAAACGCGGTTTGCAACCGAACCCCGGTGGCGCGTATCCGCCCGCACCACCGGTAGGCGCGCTTTCCAAGCGCGCTCTTCTCATCGAACCCGCCGCCGCATCCTCCGAAATGACTCCCCCTGCGAAATTGACGGCGGCTCTTCGTGCTGGACCGCGGACGGATCGACATCGATGTGCATGATCCAGAAATGCGCGCTGACGTGATTACTTATCAGTTTTTCTGGATAGTGGCCAGCCTTGCAAAAGTCCACGACCTTCCGCAATTCAGATACCGAAATATCCAAAGCCGCAGCAGTCGACAGCAAATCGTGATCCACAATACCCGCGCCTTTCGGCGTGATATAGGGTTTTATAGCTTGATACGTAATATCCCGCGCTTCGCTCCATTGCGGAGAAAGCACAGGCGCGTGCTCTTGCAGGTAAATCGCACTCTTTAGAGGAAACATCGTTATCCCTCCTTTTTTAACGCGGGGGCCTGTCCCCCGCGCTTTTCATTTTCGCAATGGACAGCTGCCTGTCCAGTTCAGTTAAAAATCCGCGCAAATCCGCGTAAATCCGCACCATAGAAATCAAACCGCAGAAGAGTGATATGGCCCATATCCCACCGAAAATTCCAAAGTGGCCCAATCGGAAGTCCGTCACAAGGTACTGTATTCTTCTTATCGAACTTCCGATTGGGCCGCCCTGTTGTTTCGGTTAGATTTTTAACGTCTTCCGCACGCGGTTGACAGTTGCGCGCGGAATTCCCGTTCGGCGCGCAATCTCCCTGCTGGATATCTTCGGTTCAGCCGAAAGCACATCACGAATCTGCGCGTCTCGCTCACTTTTGTCATCTGGACCCTTGACTTGATTAACACGTCGAACCGATACGCCCATGTCGCGCGCAATCTCTTTTTTGTCGTCACCGCGGGCCAAGCGCGTATCGATACTCTCTTTCGGCTGCACTTCACGTATGTCCGTCACCGCTGCCGCATCTTCAAAAGAAAAGAATGTCGTATCTTCCCTATCGGTTAACCCCGAAACTGGGAAAGCCGTCAGAAGGACAATCGTCTTCCCTTGCCCCGTTATCGGCCGGAGACGCGCGGCAGCTTGATACAAGTTATCCTCGATCAGCTGCTCCGCAATCTTCTGAACGCGCTCATCACAAAAGACCGGCATCTTGATTTCAAACCCCGCGCTCTTGACAACGCCGTCTTCGCGCGTCTCAAAATCAAGGTTATCAAAATCGGTACGGTATAGCGCGCTCGCAACTCTCTCCAGTTCGGATCGCCCCGGAGAAGGTAAAAAGAGAAAGACATAGTCAAAATCTGCGTATGCGTTTAAACCGCGCACCACACCATAGTTAAGAATTTCGATGTCCGCGTTTTCAAGCACAGGTTTCATTTCGCTGGCGATCGCTTTGTCAAGCAACCACCGCCGACCGACAACCAGAACCCGTTTCCCATCACAGGCATGCTTGGAAATCAAGTTAACCGCACAACGCAAGCGCGGACCCGCTTTCGCAATCTTCCCATCCTTTCTGATGACAAAATTCTCATCAGTATACCGCGCAGTGTTAATCTGATAGACTCTCGACCCTTCCGCCCAGAGCAGAGACTTAGATTCGATGACGTGCACCTTTTCGCCCAACACGGCTTCGACATCAGATTTGCGCGCGGTTGCATTCAGGGCGATCGTCTTCTTAAAGTTCAAGCGCGGTTGCAAAACAAACTCCAGCGCAGCCTCTTCCATTTTCCCATTGGGGACACGCACCACGCGCATGGCGGCTTGAGTATCAAAGAGAGCTGATACCCACCCGTGCTCGAAATCGGAAAATCCCGGTAGGTTATCCGCGCGCACAATCCGATAGTAAATCGCATCTGCCGGCGTAAACATTTCCCTGTATAGACGACCTAACTCCTTTCCCTTGAAAATCTCCGCTGGCATACCCACGCTCGAAAATCGCTTTCCCGTCACCGCGCAAATCGCAAACAGCGCGCTGTCCTTGTCATCTTCCACTTTCCCCACCCGTTCCAAATAGAAATAGAACGGCAACGCGGACAGCTCTTTTTTCACGACTTCTACTTGGAAAGCAGACCTGATGTGATTGCGATAGCGCGCGTAAAAGGTTTTATCATCGACATCCATGCCTGCTTCTTCCCGTTCCCGAACCCCGCGCCGATACCCTTCCACAGCGCGCGTCTCCGCAAGCAGGAGAGACTCAACCTCTTGCAAGAATTGAGTAGAAACCGCCGGAGAAAACTGAACAGGCAGCGCGCAATTCTGGACCCAGTCTTCGCAACGCTCATATATAAGTTTGCGGACATGGGAGAGAGAAACCGTTCGCCGCGGCGCAATGTTGGAAATCGGACAGTCGTCGATAACAGCTACCCGCGCTTCTTTGCGCTTGGAAATCGCATCCGCAAAACCCGCAAACGCAGGATCGGAAATCAATTGCAAGTCTCCCAGTGAGACCATCAGCTGCGCCGCCTGCCGCGCGCGTGGAAATTGAGAGACCCAACCAACCAGCGCACACCTGTCCAGAAAATCGCACGACTTAAAGCACAGCACCTTGCCCGTGTTCCATCCAGCACTTTCTAATTTTTCTGATTCGTCTGCCATCGCGCACATCGCGCGTGTCCGCCCATCAGGCCCCGCAGAAAAGCAAGCATCCGCAAGACGCGCACGTCTATCCGCACCGCGCGCAAGCCGTGCTGTCCTCTCGTGTTCGGTTTCCTTTCTACCGTCTTCGTGCACCACCGCCGCCGGAATCACGTCACCGTAAACCCCAGACTTTTCACGCGCTTTGTCAAACCCGGATAGGCGCGCCCTCCATCGCATCGCCCCCTGCTCAAACCCCGACAGGGAATTGACAAACTCTCTCTCCGCAGGTTTGCAACCTTGATTTCTCAAGGACATCGTGCTTTGCAAGCGCGCAGTCTCGACCTTAACCGCGCTGGCATGTGCTTCGTCGGCTAGCACCGCTGTGGGAGAGACGTGCAAAAGTCGCTCGACCGTCGTCACCACCGCTGTCGTCTTCCCTATCCCGGTATCCGACCTCACCAAACAAAACCGGACAGGAGACTCACCATCGGCGACCCATTCCCGCAAATCGTCTTGCAATTGCGCGCGCACGGTAGACAAGAGAATCTCTTTCTCTTGCGCGCTCGCTTTGTCAACCTTATCAACCCTCTTCAGGATCGGCTGTCGCGCTCGTTTTTGCGCACGTTCGGTTTGATTTCCCCCCTTACCCGGCTCCCTAAATTCCCCGTAGCCCAGCTCCGCAAGTTTGCGCTGGACAACTTTCCACGCGCGCTTATCGCCCGCAATAGGGAAATCCAACCCGGTCAGCTGATAGAAAACCCACCTGTGCGCGTTGATCGCCCTGTCGTCGGCGGCCGAAGGCGGCAGACTCTCTTTCATCGACGATGAGAAAGGTTTGAGATAATACCGCACCGCCGGCGTGAGATCCGCCCGCGTCTCATAACTCAATTCAAAAGATTTCCCCGGACTACTTTTGTGATAATGCCATGCATTTCCGGAGATATGAGTACACCCCTGCGCGCGCAAAAGCACCTCTATATCATCTTCCAGAAAAGCATCCCGCGGAGACTTTCCCGATACGCCGGCCCGAACCCCGCGCTTCCGCGTCGGTTGACTTTCCCGGCTTTCCCTTTCGGCCGTCTTCGCCGCCGTTCCCAGAGCTTTCCATCTGCGGACATCCGCAATGGATACCCCGTCACCGTCTTCAAAGAAAACCGATATAGCATCCTTGCGCCCATTCCCAAATGAAAAGCGCGTCGCATCCCGCGCAACGCCCGGATCGATAAAGGGAAAGAGCTCGCATATCTCTTTTGTCATCTCTTCCCATCCAGCCGGCTTCTCTTCCCCCGCCGTCTTAAAAAACGGTTCAGGGAGGATCAGCATCAGCCGAAAACGCAACTCAGGTTTCAGCGCGCTCCGGCTGGAGACGCTCTCTCCAATCCATGAGAAAATTTTCGGTATCGCCGGAAACATGGATAACAGCTCTTCCAGAGATTGCGGCGGAGGACAGGCATCGGACCACCTATCTCCATCAAAAAGCACGACAGAGGTTCTCACCAGAGACGCGCGCGACCGATGTGAACGTCTCTCTCGATCCCGTTCAGGATCATAAAAACCAGGCGCGCAGGAGAAACCTAACCGCAAGACATCGTTGACAATCTCCCGCGGCGTTAACTTCTCCTGTTTAAAGTTTGCGGAACGCCGCCCATAAAAACGGCCCGCAATCGCGCCATCGTAAACGCCCAAATCCGACCGCTTGACAAATCCGTCCGCGGATAACGTCTCGGTTTTCAATATCTTATAGTTTTGACCATCGACATCCACTATCGTCACCGCGCTTTTCACCTTTCGCTCGATGACAACGCCCGAACTGTCTGTCCGCACCTCTTCGCCCAGTTCGGTTAACTCCGGCTCGCGCCAAAGAAAACCGTTAGCCCGCGCTTTCGCACACAAGCTATCGATACGCGCCGCGCGGTTAACAGCTACATCGACAGCTGTATCAAGTAAACCGTGCTTTTCATTTTGATTTGACATGGGAGACCCCCATTGCGCATTGCAACAGGGAATTGAGTAGATTTGACAATTTTTTAACTTAATGCTAAAATTGTCTTGTGAAGTCAATTCCGCATTGCAATTTCCGCATTGCAAAACGTCTCTGTCTTCTCCCCGGTTTTGGCGGCTTCCATCTTCCGCGCCACGGAAGGGCAGGTTCCTCTTTTGGAGGACAACCGTCGCCGAAAGAAAAGACATAGATATCTGAACCGCGCTGGCCGTAAACCAGCGCGGTTTGCTTTTCAAGTATGCTCATTATACCCAAATCGCCGAAATTAATCAAGCGGTTTTGTTTGAGGACAACAACAAAGAGTTTTGTGAACTTTTTCCAAAAGTTCAAGGCCTACCGTCAGGGATATAGAGAGATAATCAAACCGAACGCAAGCCTTACCCAACTCTCTCTCTATATCCCAACTGCTCAAAGAGAGAAGTCAAGGGCCCCCAACGGTTATCGCTCACTTTCTCCCCGCCGTTTGCAACCACCGCGGTAGACAAGCCGTTAACCCCAATTCGGATCAGAACGGCGGCTCTCCATCAACGCCGCCGCCGGATAAATCAGTCACGGTAATCAAGAACCTATCCCGCTCGGACCAGAAGACCTTGACATCCTCCCAGCCCGGCGATCCGAACAGGGATAGCAATTTTCTTAAAGGTTTCTCTTCACATCCCAGCGCGCCGGCCGCATCAGTCACCGACCACTCCACAAAAGACAGACGAATTGCTAAATCCCGTGCTGTCGTCACCGCTCTCTTCATATCCCGATTTTCACGCCGCGGCGCGCACAAAAGCACAGCAGCTTCTTCAATTTTCATCGCTCTCTTCATTTCCCTAACCCCCCGTCTCATCTCCGCAATGGGAGACTAGCTTGCAAGCTTATCCCGTGCTTTTTTTGGGTTGACTTGCAAAACTCACGTATATTTTGTGAATAAAACCCTGAAGGCGCGGTTTGCAACCGCGCTTCTTCGGCCCGCGGTAGGCGCGCTTTCCAAGCGCGCTATAGCTTAAAGATTTCCAACTCAACCCCGACACGGTTGACTTCAGATTTCATATCTGATACCCTCTATAGAGAGAGACGCGCGAACTCTCTATATGCGCCGCGCGTCTCTCTTCCTCTATCCCGCTGCCGGACCTGCAAGGAGACGCTCCCACCGCGCGTCTTCCCGATACGCGCAAATATCAAATGAGAGAAACTCCTCTCCCTTTTTAACCTGGACAGCCCGACAGGATACCGCGCGTATCCTGTTATCATTTTTCAGACCTAAGTGCGCGCACAGGATATCCTGCGCAATTTTTACAGGATTGTCGACATCCGCGTTCCGGCTTGAAAATCCAAACCTGAAGTGCAACTCCAGATCTCCGTCCGGCAGCACCACCTTCCTGCGCGGACAGTGCTTAAGCAAAAGCAAACCGAAAGCACGCTCCCAATCACGTGCCGCGGTAGTTTTATAGCTACGACCGCTCTTAACCCGATTTTGACTGAACGGTTTTATCGGTACCGTCACCACAGCAAAACCCCCTTCCCCAAGCCCCCTTGACAAGAGACTCAGAAATCTATATCATAATGAGTAGCCCGCGACAACGCCACCGCGGGCCTCTTCCCGATCGCCCCGCGCGACCTCAACGTATATTGCATCGATGATATCCCATCCCCCCGTGCTAAAATCGCAAAGAAACCCCTGACGTTATCGGTTTATCGCTTGCTTTTTTTGCAACTTAAACACAAAGTTAACCGCGCAAAGCAAGCCCTTTCTAACCCCGTTCAATTCCCTGTAGGCTCGCTTTCCAAACGGAAGTCATAATGTCGCCACCCGCCCAACAGCCCGACCGCTCAGCTAGTCATAACTTCGGTTTGCAAGCGCGCGCCGGTAGACGCGCTTTAAAACCGCGCTCTTTTTTTGCAAGGTTGACAAGCTATAGAAAATCTGATAATCTCTCTATCGATACGCGCGCACCTCCATCAACCTCGGCAACGCGCGTATCTCTTTTTTTTTGCAAGGTTGCGACCGCCGCCCGGTAGGCGCGGTTTCTAACCGCGCTTTTCAATTCACGTATGGACAGCGCACTGTCCAGTTCAGATCTGAAATGAAAAGACAAGTAAATCAGCGACGCGCACGGACGGCCCCCTGCACCTTGTGCAGGGTATCGCTTATATCACGCCGACGTGGACATTGTCAAAGTGAAAAATCGCCCAACATCGCCCAAAATCGCCCAAATCACCATTCTCGAAAATGCTTGTGAACGCGCCCGGAGAAGACAAGATAATCTCGGATCATGAGAGAGACTTCGTGATAACGCGGAGACTCAGGGAGTTCCTTCGTCTCTTCGACTTCAATCTCCCACAAATTAAGAAGTAGCCCGACAGCACGTGAAAACGCAGACACGGTATCCGTCAGAAGTTCTGACGGAGAGATTTTTAGCACCCGACCGAACTCAAGCACCTGTTCAAGAGACGGCATCCGCTCACCGCGCTCGATCCGTGAAATATCCCGAAACCCGATGTTCGGCTTGCAAAGCGCGCCGAATTCCCGCTGGGTTAACCGCGACTTCTTGCGGAACGCCGAAAAGCGCACGGAATTAAACCCCGAAAAGCCCTGCAACTCTAGCCAACCTTGCGGAGGAATTGCCCCCGGAGAAGCCGGCAAATCAGGGGTAAAAACAGCGATTTCCCCAGTCTTTTCATTGAAAATCAAGGACATTTGAGATTCCCTCCCGAAAATAGCTATAGAGAGAAAGTCAACCCGAAAGAGGTTCACTTTTCTCTCTATTCCACCGCGCTGGCATGGGAAACCCGCTTGCGCGGTTTAAAACAGCGCAACTCAATTTCCATAACGTCAGGGTTGCAAGGGAGAGGGCCTATCCCTCTCCGTCACCGCGGTACCGATAAACGCGGTTTGCAACCGAACCCCGGTGGCGCGTATCCGCCCGCACCACCGGTAGGCGCGCTTTCCAAGCGCGCTCTTCTCATCGAACCCGCCGCCGCATCCTCCGAAATGACTCCCCCTGCGAAATTGACGGCGGCTCTTCGTGCTGGACCGCGGACGGATCGACATCGATGTGCATGATCCAGAAATGCGCGCTGACGTGATTACTTATCAGTTTTTCTGGATAGTGGCCAGCCTTGCAAAAGTCCACGACCTTCCGCAATTCAGATACCGAAATATCCAAAGCCGCAGCAGTCGACAGCAAATCGTGATCCACAATACCCGCGCCTTTCGGCGTGATATAGGGTTTTATAGCTTGATACGTAATATCCCGCGCTTCGCTCCATTGCGGAGAAAGCACAGGCGCGTGCTCTTGCAGGTAAATCGCACTCTTTAGAGGAAACATCGTTATCCCTCCTTTTTTAACGCGGGGGCCTGTCCCCCGCGCTTTTCATTTTCGCAATGGACAGCTGCCTGTCCAGTTCAGTTAAAAATCCGCGCAAATCCGCGTAAATCCGCACCATAGAAATCAAACCGCAGAAGAGTGATATGGCCCATATCCCACCGAAAATTCCAAAGTGGCCCAATCGGAAGTCCGTCACAAGGTACTGTATTCTTCTTATCGAACTTCCGATTGGGCCGCCCTGTTGTTTCGGTTAGATTTTTAACGTCTTCCGCACGCGGTTGACAGTTGCGCGCGGAATTCCCGTTCGGCGCGCAATCTCCCTGCTGGATATCTTCGGTTCAGCCGAAAGCACATCACGAATCTGCGCGTCTCGCTCACTTTTGTCATCTGGACCCTTGACTTGATTAACACGTCGAACCGATACGCCCATGTCGCGCGCAATCTCTTTTTTGTCGTCACCGCGGGCCAAGCGCGTATCGATACTCTCTTTCGGCTGCACTTCACGTATGTCCGTCACCGCTGCCGCATCTTCAAAAGAAAAGAATGTCGTATCTTCCCTATCGGTTAACCCCGAAACTGGGAAAGCCGTCAGAAGGACAATCGTCTTCCCTTGCCCCGTTATCGGCCGGAGACGCGCGGCAGCTTGATACAAGTTATCCTCGATCAGCTGCTCCGCAATCTTCTGAACGCGCTCATCACAAAAGACCGGCATCTTGATTTCAAACCCCGCGCTCTTGACAACGCCGTCTTCGCGCGTCTCAAAATCAAGGTTATCAAAATCGGTACGGTATAGCGCGCTCGCAACTCTCTCCAGTTCGGATCGCCCCGGAGAAGGTAAAAAGAGAAAGACATAGTCAAAATCTGCGTATGCGTTTAAACCGCGCACCACACCATAGTTAAGAATTTCGATGTCCGCGTTTTCAAGCACAGGTTTCATTTCGCTGGCGATCGCTTTGTCAAGCAACCACCGCCGACCGACAACCAGAACCCGTTTCCCATCACAGGCATGCTTGGAAATCAAGTTAACCGCACAACGCAAGCGCGGACCCGCTTTCGCAATCTTCCCATCCTTTCTGATGACAAAATTCTCATCAGTATACCGCGCAGTGTTAATCTGATAGACTCTCGACCCTTCCGCCCAGAGCAGAGACTTAGATTCGATGACGTGCACCTTTTCGCCCAACACGGCTTCGACATCAGATTTGCGCGCGGTTGCATTCAGGGCGATCGTCTTCTTAAAGTTCAAGCGCGGTTGCAAAACAAACTCCAGCGCAGCCTCTTCCATTTTCCCATTGGGGACACGCACCACGCGCATGGCGGCTTGAGTATCAAAGAGAGCTGATACCCACCCGTGCTCGAAATCGGAAAATCCCGGTAGGTTATCCGCGCGCACAATCCGATAGTAAATCGCATCTGCCGGCGTAAACATTTCCCTGTATAGACGACCTAACTCCTTTCCCTTGAAAATCTCCGCTGGCATACCCACGCTCGAAAATCGCTTTCCCGTCACCGCGCAAATCGCAAACAGCGCGCTGTCCTTGTCATCTTCCACTTTCCCCACCCGTTCCAAATAGAAATAGAACGGCAACGCGGACAGCTCTTTTTTCACGACTT